>VXSC01000009.1:0-2172 GCA_009838195.1 Rhodothermaceae bacterium
ACCCCTTCCGTGACATGGCGGTGACCTCTAACATCGTATCCAGTTCATCCCGTACATCCGGGCTGTAAAACGACAAATCAAACGAGCAGGTGCAAGAACACGTTCCCGAATTCACTTTCACCTGCTACACTTTGCCGGTTAGTCTGGCGCACAAACTTTGTTTTCAGACGAGTGTCCCTACAATGTGCGAGGATTTCATATATGCGGATGCTACTTTAGCAGTGTCATATACCCGATCTTCATTTGCAGGCTTCCGGATCCCTTCGCAATGACTTGGTACAGATAGGTGCCACTGGCTAGATTGGTTGTATTGAGAGTAATGCTTCGCTTGTAACCAGCCTCAAACTCTTTCACTGGCAGTACCATCAATTCGCGACCCAGTACATCCATCACCCGCAACATCACCCGCGCGTTCTCAGAAAGATCAAACTCGATCCGTGTAGAAGGATTGAATGGATTCGGATAGTTGCCATGCACCGTAAAGGACTCTGGCAACAATGCATTCTCGACAGATACCGGAGAAAATATCTCGATCGTGAACGATAGACTGTCAGAGGAACCGTTCACATCGGTTGCACGGTACTTGAAAGGCATCGGTGCCTGAGTGACTACCAATGGGGAGCCTGACAAAGCCCGTGTTTCCACATCAAAGCTCAGGCCTCGCGGGAGCCCAGGCATAAGTTCATACAAAATTGGGGCGACACCACCTGATGCATCTGGAAGGATCAGCGGATCCAAGAGTTGTCCGCGGGCAAAAGATTGATCAGTAATCATGATCTTGAACGCTACCGCCTCCACGACCTCAATCGTGAAGCTTAAATCGGTGGTCGTTCCCCCCTCATCTTTCGCCTGATAGATGTAGTTCGTCTCAGAGATCACTTCGGTTGGTGTTCCACTGATTGTGCGCATGGATGCATCAAAGGCAAGTCCTTCGGGCAATGCCGGAGCAAGCATGTAGGTATACGGCGGCGTACCACCATATGCCTCGGGCAGAACATACCAGGGGATGACCGTGTTCGTCGTATACACGTGAGATTCAGTCACTTCCCCAGTAAATTGCAGACCCGTTCCCCCCGTCGTAGCACTAACCACACCTGAGGACTCACTCTCACCGATTGCATTCAAGGCATAGATGCGATAGTGGCGAGTGGTTGCAGGTCTGAGCCCTCTATGGGTGTAGGTCGTCATTTCGACCGACTTGGTTTCTAGGTCTGTCCAAGAACCTGTCTTACCATCCCTCGAAACCTCAATTCGGTAGCCAGTGATCGGGGAGCCACCATTCTCCAGTGGCTCGTTCCACGACAGATTGATATCGGTTTTCCCAAACGGATCCGCAATCAGGTTAGTCGGTGCAGCTGGTACTGTGGCCTCACTTGTCGTAGCATTTGCGATATTGGAGGCACCGCTCTCACCAAACGAATTACTGGCATAGACCCGGTAATAGCGTGTCGTTTCAGCCTCAATCCTGTTGTGGGTATAAGTCGTCGTTAATGTGTCTTTATGAAGATCTTTCCAGCCCATATTTTCTTCTGGGGACACCTGAATCCGGTACCCGGTAATCGCTTCTCCTCCCGTACTGGCGGGTTCGGTCCAACTTAAATCAATGGTACTCGGGCCCGAAGCACTAGCCGTCAAACCGATGGGCGCATCCGGGGGTGGTATTAGTGTAGTTGTGGTGGCATTAACAACATTGGAAGCCCGACTTTCGAGCCCAAGGGCATTACTGGCATAAACCCGGTAATAGCGTGTCGTTCCAGGCTCAAGCCGTTCATCCGTATAGGTCGTTGATTGACCTGAATATAGATTGATCCAGCCCGTGTTTTCTTCTGGAGATGCCTCAAGCCGGTACTCGGTGATCGCTGCCCCTCCGGTATTGGCCGGTTCGGTCCAACTTAAATCAATGACATTCGGACCTGAGGCAGTAGCCATCAAACCAGTGGGAGCATCCGGAGCAGTTACCGACGTACTCGTCGTAGCATTTGCGGTATTGGAGGGATCGCTCTCACCGAATTGATTGCTCGCATAAACCCGGTAATAACGCGTCGTTCCTGCGATAAGCTCACTATGCGTGTAGGTTGTTGATGTACCTGTATGAAGATTGGTCCAACCTGTGTTCCCGTCTAGAGACACCTGAATCCGGTATCCGGTGATCGCTGATCCTCCGGTATTGGC
>VXSC01000009.1:2182-6255 GCA_009838195.1 Rhodothermaceae bacterium
CGTCTAGAGACACCTGAATCCGGTATCCGGTGATCGCTGATCCTCCGGTATTGGCCGGTTCGGTCCAACTTAAATCAATGGTGTTCGCCCCCGAGGCACTAGCCGTCAAATCAGTGGGGGCATCCGGAGCAGTTACTGACGCACTCGTCGTAGCATTTGCGGTATTGGAGGGACCGCTCTCACCGAATTGATTGCTCGCATAAACCCGGTAATAACGCGTCGTTCCTGCGATAAGCTCACTATGCGTGTAGGTTGTTGATGTACCTGTATGAAGATTGGTCCAACCTGTGTTCCCGTCTAGAGACACCTGAATCCGGTATCCGGTGATCGCTGATCCTCCGGTATTGGCGGGTTCGGTCCAACTTAAATCAATGGCATTCGGACCTGAGACACTAGCCGTCAAATCAGTGGGAGCATCCGGGGAAGTTACTGTTGTGGTAGCACCGGTGGTAGCACTGGCGATATTTGAAGGAGGACTGGGCCCCCGAACATTCACAGCTCTGACCCGGTAATGGCGGGTCGTATTTGCTGGCAGTCCAACGTGTAAGTAAGTGGACTGTCCGGGACCAACATTTTCCAGGGGCGACCAGACTAAACCCGCATCAGAAGAGACCTCAATTTCATGACCGGTAAGAGCTGCCCCTCCGTTATAACTCGTGTTCCAATTTAATTCAATACCATTTTTCTGTGAATCCCATTCAGCCCCTAATCCCTGAGGTGCATTAGGGGGGGTAGGATTAGCGGGATCTTTAGTAACAATGCTGGTATATGAAGGTGTGCTACTGCCGATGCTGTTTATCGCATAGATCCGGTAACTACGACCGGTTAGTGGTTGAAGATTACCTTCGGTATAGGTCGTAGTTGTAGCCCCCAAATTGACTAAATTGGACCAAGACATGTTAGCGTCTGAGGAGTGTATCGAGACATCAGGTGAGGAATCAATTCGATAGCCGATAATTGCTGATCCTCCCGTCTCCCTTGAAGGCACCCACACAAGATCTATTGTAGTTGGAGTTGATTGGGAATCAAAAACAATCGGGGCATCTGGTGCCGATCGTGCCCCTGTGGTAACAGCTGCAACATTTGAGGGCTCACTTTCACCACTATTATTGATCGCGCGTACCCGAAAATGTCGGGTCGTTTCAGGAGCAATTATGATGCTATGAGAACCTGTGGGGCTTTCCGTATCGGGAACCCGGGTTGACCATGGGCCGTCAACCCCTCCCGAAGAAATCTCAATCTTATACCCCGAAATGGTTGGATCCACATTATTAAATGAATCAATTGGCTTTGCCCAAACCAAGTCAATCACAGTTGCCCCCACAGCTACTGCACTTAAATCTGTCGGTGGGTTTGGTACTGGAAGGTTTCCGGGAGAAACGACGGCAACCGCGGGCTGGCTACCTTTGTAAGATGCATTGGTAACCATGACTCGGAGATCTGCATTACTCTCGGGGTAACAAGTAGATGTTCGGAAGAGGAGATCAAAACTCAGATGGGGCGATCTTGAATGAAGTGCACATATGACCGAAGAATCAGCAACTGAACCACCCAACTTCTCTCTCGTCGTTACCGTGGGATTGCTCGATGCAGTAGATGCAAAAGACAGTAGAGCTAAGAACACAAATAATCTTAGCATCCTACGAGTGAAAAGAACGGGATTCCACGGGAAGCGAACATCTCCACGGAATCCGCCCAATAAATATTTTCGAATGATTTATGCATTGGACAGGGCTTCTTTCAAACACTTAGGGCTGGCGAAAGAATAAGTTATCCGATTATTTTTCAGGATTGTACGGATAGTTGGTCTTCGGTCGATGGTTTTATTATATAATTCCATTGTGGCAAGGTTTCGTTGTGGGTCAGGTTGAGTTGGCTCATTTCATTCTCGCCGATTTTAATTCCACGTTCGTATTCGCGTTCAACCGATTCCGCCGTGACGGTCAATCCGGTCGTTGTCGTTGTGGCATTCATACCGTTGAGTATGATCTCCAATGAAGTCAGCGGGATCCCGGCCCATTGTTTGGCGACCTCGCGGAAGAGGCGGTGTTCAATCGGGTTCCATTTTGAGGCCCCACTGGGATAATGGGCCACGGTGACCGTACGGTCGAAGGGATTCGCTAGATTATGCTGCAGAAAGTATTTCCAGGCGCGCGGACGGTATCCATTGCTCCCCCACTATCGGCAAGAATTAACAGTTCCTTGCTCTCTGGATAGAGATATTGTCCAAAATCTCTCCACCAAGTTGCCGTACAGTCGACCGCAAACTCGGGCGTATCATGGGAACGTCCCACATAGAAGGCCCCCGTATTTGCCTGAAGATCATAGATTCCATACGGGACGGCCACGCCATCGGCCAAAGAGCGAAAATCATGATCGTTGACCAGATCGGGGGTACGCCTCCAAGACGTCCTCGCATTGCGAAAGTGCCCAATGAGTTCTTTTTTCTTGGTGTCCACACTGATGATGGGCAGCTTCATGGAGCAGAAGATTGCCCGAAGCAGTTCGATAATTCGGAATTGCAGGCTTCGGTCGGGATGTTTGATGGCAGACAGCTGTTTGTGATTCACGCGGAGCGCAAAGCCTATGGCCTTTAGAATTCGGCTTACGGTGCGATCACTGATCCAAATCCCAAACTTGCGAAGCTCCGAGGCGATCAAGGCGGTCGTTCTTCGAACCCATCGCTGCCCCGTGCAGAGATCCCCCGCAATGTCTGTCTCCATCTGATTCTGAATCAATCCCGGGAGTTCCGGTTTTTTTTTCCATGAGTTTGCGCCCACCACCGGGACGACGAATCCGGTTCTTCTCGAACTCTCCCGCCAAAAGCTGAGTCCGACCTTTGGTGACCGTGGCACGAGCCATCCCCAGAAGCCGGGCAGCGTGTCGGTCGCCCCCACGCCCCACGTGCACCGAAAACCATCCAGCAAATAATCGCCGATCCTTCTCGTTCAGCGTTCCCAACAGCGTCCGGGTGACCTGTTCCATGGTCTCATCCCAGCCCACAGTCCGCCCCTTCTTCTTGCGTCGTTGGTGCCGCCGCGTATTGAGATGGCTGGAGACATACAGATAGTGCCGTCCGACTTTGGTCCGGCAAACGCGACCTTCTTTCTGTAGGCGGGTCAAGCTCGCCAGCACCTCGACCTTCACAATGGAGTGCAGTTCTCGTGCAAATAACCCGGCGGAGGATTGTTCAATCAATGCGATCAAGGTGGCCGTCAGTGGCCCCTCCCGGGAAAACCGAATCCCCTGATAGGACCAAAGCCCCTCTTGATCAAACTCGATCAGTTCCTGCAGCGTGTAATACCGACCATTGTGGGAATAGCTGGTTCGGCAACCGGCTTGATTCATGACCTGATGGACGGTCAGATCACACACCGGACCAAGTACAGCGCGGACCTCGGCAAAGGTCACGACCGTCTGGGTTCGGATGAGGGTCTTCACGGTGTTGACGTGTAAGGTTCTACGTGACATGAGAGAATCGAAACGTTTATAGTAAAATATTATAAGTATAAATATATAATTTTGACAGAAAACCGTCCGAAACTAGAAAAACAGGATATATCCTCAATAAACAGGGCGCAAAAGATAGAATATAATTATATTAGTAGGATAAGTTATTTTTTCGCGTACCCTAAGGGTCGGACTATTTTGGAGCTAATTTCTGCGTTAGATTCGGCTAGAGAAGAGAGTGAAACCGGCGGATCTACCCGTTGGAAGAACGTATTTTCGACCAATGACAGAGGAACTAGCTTCTTCAAATTAGGCATCCTGAACTCCGAACTTCCGAGCAACTCCCTGGATGCCTCGATTTGTTTCAACTGTTAACTGTGTGTGTCTTATTTGTGATTACTCAAATACAGTGACAACTCCCCATACTGGTATAGCAGGACTCTCCCTGATTAGGCAGAGCGAAAGTGATGCTATGTTTTGCAAACTTGCGTTCAGGAATTTCTTTTTTCTGATGGTTTTTTATCCCATTGCCAGGGATCTCCCTTAGCACTAATACCTTAGCGTACCTCGTACATTCACGCCGAGCGTTGCCTGTCCATGCATGAGTCCAAAGACGGAGAAGC
>VXSC01000010.1 GCA_009838195.1 Rhodothermaceae bacterium
CCCCCCCCCCCCCCCCCCCCCCCCCCCCCCCCCCCCCCCCCCCCCCCCCCGCAGAGCGATCGAAACTTAATAGCCGCTCCCTATAGTATTCATACTGTTTCCGCCGCGCCTCCAGTTCTGCCTCCAGTTCTGCCTCCAGTTCTGAAAACGTATCTAGAATTCGTACGATTTCATGCTGTACTTCAAGAGGCGGAATGGGGATCAGATATTTCATGATGGCTATCTTATCACCGCGAGGCATCTTTGCCCCTTTTGCGTGTTGCATGTTATACCTAAAAAAATCGTAGGATGCAAGTGAATAATACAAGAACCTTGGTGTTAAAGAAGCGCGATCTTTTTCCTTGATGCGGATTACCAATACATCCTGGCTAGCACCTCCTCGCGAATCGGAAAGCCAAATTTTCTTGAGATAAGGGCGTATGTTCCCAATCAAAACATCGCCAGGCTGGTAACTAACGGAAGCTCCCGATGAAGGAGTATAGTTTGAAGCAACTTTGCCTCTCATCTCGGATAAGAGGTTGTCTACTCCAACATAGGATTCACTACTTAGCGAAGACGATGGAATACGAGACCTTGAGTGCATTGCAACTTCCCCCAAGGGTTTAAACTCCACCCCGCCCGGGCACAATTCGGCGATTAGTTTTTCAATCTTATTCATTCTTACCTGCCTTCCAGATTGGCCACAATGGCATCAATCTTTGTTCGTAGCCTCGCCTGTCTTGCAACGATCCCAGCAATCTCTAAATTCAGTTTCTGGATGTCCACTGGTTCACGGGTATCTTCTTCTTCGACATACGACGAAACCGCAATGTTGTAGTCGTTTTCTGCAATCTCATTGTGATCAACCAACCGCGCAAAATACTCAATATCCTTGCGCTCGACAAACGCATCAAGAATCTTTTGCTGATGACCTGACGTGAGCTTATTCTTGTTACCACTGCGGACAAACTCTGCGGATGCGTCTATAAACAGAACCGCGTTATCCGTCTTTGATTTTTTCAATATAATGATACAGGTGGCGATACTCGTACCAAAGAACAGGTCCGGTGGCAGTTGGATCACGGTATCCACGTAGTTGTTGTCAATCAGATATTGACGAATCTTCTGTTCCGCCCCACCCCGGTATAGAACACCGGGAAATTCTACAATCGCGGCCGTACCATTCACAGCCAGCCAGGATAGAATGTGCATCGTAAAAGCCAAGTCGGCCTTGCTCGGCGGCGCAAGTACTCCCGCCGGCGCATAACGCGGATCGTTGATCAACAAGGGGTTGTTCTTCCCCTCCCATTTGATAGAATAGGGAGGATTGGACACGATGGCTTCAAATGGTTCATCATCTATGTGTGCAGGATCAATTAGCGTATCTCCGTGGGCGATATCAAATTTATCAAAATTGATGTCGTGCAAAAACATATTGATTCGGCACAGATTGTAGGTGGTCAAATTGATTTCTTGACCAAAGAATCCCTGACGTACGTTGTCCCGACCGAGTACTTTCGCAAACTTCAACAGCAGAGAGCCAGAGCCACAAGCGGGGTCATAGACTTTATTGACCTCTGTCTTGCCCACCACAGTAATCCGTGCAAGGGTTTCAGAAACTTCCTGAGGAGTAAAGAACTCACCGCCTGATTTGCCTGCAGCCGATGCATACATTGTCATCAGGTATTCATACGCATCTCCAAATAAATCAATGGTATTGTGAGAAAAATCACCTCCTTTGCTCAGCGGAAGGTCCCCGATCGCATCCAGCAGCTTGACCAGTTTTTCGTTCCGCAGTCGAACGGTGGAGCCAAGCTTGCTGCTGTTGACATCCAGGTCATCAAACAACCCCTTCATATCACTCTCGCTATCGGTTCCGATTGCGGAACCTTCAATGTTGCGAAAGATCTCGCTCAGGGTTTCATTGAGATTGGCATCATGCCGGGCCCGGGCCCGTAAATTCACGAAGAGCTCGGACGGCAGAATATAAAATCCCTTCTCGTCTACCGTTGTCGCACGACCAACTTCCGCCTCGGAATCACTCAATTGAGCGTAATCAAAATCGGCACCGCCAACCCTGCGCTCCTGTTCATTCAGCCAACTCGTCAGATTCTCGGAAATAAACCGGTAGAACAGCATCCCCAGCACATAGCTCTTAAAGTCCCAACCATCTACGGAACCCCGCAAATCATTGGCAATGCGCCAGATGATTTTATGTAGCTCTGCACGCTCACTATCCGTGGGATTAGTCATTGATCACTCTGGCGTAATTTTTTATCGTGGTGCAAATTCATTCTGAGCGATACTACCGTCATCAGTGTAGTCGAAGAGGATATGCCGCAAGAAAATGACGTTGCATCAAGGGCATTTGAATAGGCTTTTTCAAGACTGGGGGATCTCATCTATCCGGGTCACTTTATAATTTCGCATTCCAATTGCCCCAAGTGAACGCTCATCGTCAAAGGGGACCCAAAATAGCCCCGCTACGTCTCCCGTTTTCCATTCCAGCGGTTCCAGAAACCCTTCGGAATCCGCAGATTCATTTCCATCCGGTGATTCAAAAATAATCGTAAACCGGTAGTGAACCCTGTATTCATTTTGGTTCTGGAGCATCAAGACTACCCCGTCATTGATGGCATCCGCCTTGGGGTAAAAAACATACAGAAACCGGACTCCTTCATATTCAAACAACTCCTTCCACGCCTCCTCGCCAGCAAAATCCTGTGCTTTGCCGGTATGGGCAAACAACATGATTGCACCGACAGCAGCTACTGTACGAAACATGATTAGGTCTCTGCCAGAGCTTTCTTAGCTACCTCAGCAACTCGCTCGGCACTGAAGCCAAACTGTTCAAAGAGTACCTTGCCAGGTGCCGATGCACCGAACCGGTCCATGCACACCATGTGACTGGCATACCGCTCCCAGCCAAGCGACACAGCCGCCTCAACAACAACTCGAACCGGGACGGACTTGGGTAGGACTTTTTCCCTGTAGGAGTCGGGCTGCAGAGCAAACAATTCCCAGGATGGCATGCTCACCACACGGGTAGCAATCCCTTCTGACATCAATATGGACGCAGCGTCAACCGCATACTGCAGTTCACTTCCGGTACCGATCAGGATTACCTGGGGTTCTGATTCATTTTCTCCGGCAACGATATAGGCACCTTTGTCGACCTCATCCAGTGACCCAGTCAATGGGGGAACTCCTTGCCGTGTCAGAATCAATGCGGTCGGACCGTCTTCCCGCTGCATCGCTTCAAACCATGCATAACGTGTTTCATTGGCATCGGCAGGCCGAAGAACAACCAGATTGGGGATCGTCCGAAGAGACATGATCTGTTCTATACCCTGATGTGTGGGGCCGTCTTCACCCGTACCAATTGAATCATGCGTGAAAATATAGATCACCGGCAGGCCCATAATTGCACTGAGGCGCAGGGATGGCCGCAAGTAATCACTGAATACAAGAAACGTTGCACAATACGGCCGTAGGCCACCATGCAACGCCAAACCGTTACTGATCGCCGCCATCGCGTGTTCGCGAACCCCATAGTACAGATAACTCCCCGACCGCTCGTTCCGCGTGAGAACGTTTTGCAGCTTTCCTTTTGTCTTGTTTGAGCCTGTGAGATCGGCGGATCCTCCGATAAGACCTGGCACTTTTTCAAGAAGCGTCTCCAACACCTTCCCGCTCGCAGCTCTTGTAGCCATCGTCTGTTCTACGTCGATCTTTTTGACTCCATCAAACCAGCCAGCTGGCAATTCATTCGCCTGGAGTGCATCCAATTTGGCCGAATCTGCAGGATATAAACGCTCATACTCGGACCGGAGCGAGTTCCACTCATTCTCCTGATCAGCTCCTGACATGGTCCAATCCATGAAAACCTTCACATCCGCTGGCACATAAAATTGTGGATCTGCCTGCCAATGCTGGGCTTGCTTTGTGAGTTCTACTTCATCTGCACCAAGTGGTGCTCCATGGGCGGCTGCTGTCCCCCCCTTGTTTGGGCTTCCATATCCAATCGTTGTGCGAACACAAATCAGCGACGGCTGGCTGGTACACCCTCGAGCTTCATAAATAGCGCTTTCAATAGCCCCAAGATCCTCACCGTTAACATCTTCAATGACCTGCCACCCGTAGGCTGTAAACCGTTCCTGTACATTTTCCGACGACGACAAATCCAGTCTACCGTCAATCGTAATCCGGTTATCGTCCCACAGATAGATCAATTTCCCCAAGCCCAGATGCCCCGCCAGTGAAGCTGCTTCATGAGAAACTCCCTCCATAAGGTCACCATCCGAGACGATCCCGTACGTAAAATGATCTATAATCCTTCCTTCTTCATGATTAAAGCGTGCGGCAAGATGTGCCTCTGCGATTGCCATACCAACGCCATTCCCGAATCCCTGTCCTAGTGGGCCGGTCGTCGTCTCAACTCCTGGTGTCTTGCCGTACTCGGGATGGCCGGGGGTCCTACTCCCCCATTGCCGGAAATCCTTAATCTCCTCCAATGAAAGATCATATCCAGTCAAATACAACAATGCATAGAGAAGCATAGACCCATGCCCGGCAGACAGAATAAAGCGATCCCGATTAAACCAATTTGGATTCGTCGGACTGTGTCGCATGAACTCGGTCCATAGTACATAAGCCATAGGAGCGGCACCCATAGGCATTCCGGGATGCCCGCTCCTAGCACATTCGACAGCGTCGACGGCCAACATCCGAATTGTATCAATGCAGAGAGAGTCAATGTTTTTCGACATCATGGGCACTATGATTGAGGTTCTGCCAACTCAATGAATCGCTTGAGACAATATTCGCTGCGACTTGAACTACTGACACGGCGACCATTAATAATGACTACAGGGACCCCCGTGAATCCCATCCCCTCGAAAAAACGACGGGTCTGAACCGTTCTGGAGGCAAATTCCCGTCTACTCAATGCCCTGCGAAAATTCGCTTCATTCAAGCCAAGATCGTCGGCAAACTCCGCTAGACGATCAACAGATAATCCGGTTGCCGGTGATTGATGCTCAAATACTAAATCCAGCATTTCCTCAAATACCCCATGGTCATTCGCGTAATACAGAGCTGCAATCTCATCCAGCGAATGGGTTGGGCCTCCCACGATAGGAACCGGTTTGAAGATCACACGAACGGAATCAGGATAAGCTTCCGCGAGAGCTTTGATATTCGGATGGACGGCTTTACAATGATTGCAATTCGGGTCAAGGAACTCCATGACGATCACCGGAGCATCCTCTGGACCAAAGACAGGATCATAGTCCATGATCAGTTGCTCTATGTTATCAAAGGTCGGAGAATCTGAAGCATACGTACATAACTGTGGCCCTCCAGCAGTTGTGCTTGACGTGGTGGACGAAGCAGACGTTAAATTTTCAGGTACGTTGTAGTAGTCCCATCCAAGAAGTACTAGCAGAGCTAGGGCCGCAATACCGTGAAATCTAGGCTCACTCTTTGGAACTTGGTTCTGGCTGTTCGTGGGGGATTTCTTTAGAAAAGAATAGAGTGTAACGCCTGCAATCAGAGTCACAATCGAGAATGAATAGAGGCAGAGTTGACACCACCCATCAATGGCCGTTGCCTGCAATAGTGTCAGAAATAACGAGTAAATCCAGCCCAATCCAACAATAACCATCCGACCTTTGATGAGCTGGCTCCCCAGTCCACTAATATTTCTTGAAATCAAGACGCTGCCGACTGCAATGGTTATATAAAACAAAAATCCCCACCATGCACTTGGGATTCCCAATGGAGCCGGGTCACTGGCAATGACGCCGGTACAATCCGATCCAATGCTACATAGTGGATCTGCACCGGCACTACCTCCTTCGCTATACCAGAGAGCGATATGAAGCGTGAGACCAACACCTGCAAGTGCCAGCACGTAAAGAAGTCGTTCAAGATTCTTGCGATATGTAAAAAAAGCCATAGCTTCTGTTTTTAATTCTCCTAAAACTAATGAATTCTATCCGGTCAATCTACCAAATATGGACTTGGTACCATACAGAAATCCGTCCCGCCAAATTATATGGTATTGAATTGCCGGATCATGCGTACAAGTAGGTATGAAACGCCATGAATTTCAACTAGTGGTCGAGCGGGAGCAAGCAAAGGGGCTTGAGCACTTTGTTGTTCCAGTGAACCGTCGCTTAAGTGCCGATTTGCTCACTCCAGTTAGTGCCCTCCTCGCACTGCGACAGAATAGCCATCATGCATTTCTACTCGAAAGTGTCGAAGGAGGTGAAAATATGGCCCGCTATTCTTTTCTGGGCCGCAACCCCTACCGAATTGTACGGTCTGAGGGAAGAGAAGTCACAATTGAACAAGTTCGAACACACGAGACTGTAACGGCTTCTGAGGCGAATATATTTGATGTCCTTTGTCGCTTCATGGACGAATTTATAGAGGTCAAGCTATCTGGATTGCCTAGGTTTCGCTGTGGAGCAGTTGGTTATATAGGCTATGACAATGTACGTCTCATTGAACATTTACCGAACCCGCCAACGGATGATGTGGACCTTCCAGATGCAATCTGGTGTTTCTACGATACCCTGGCCGCCTTTGATCGCGTTAAACATCAGATCGTCCTGATCGCGAATGTGTTTATCACACCCGACTCGGATCTGGATGATGAGTACACCCAAGCTACGGAACGGATCCGTGACTTGGAACACGACCTGCAATCTCCATTCTGCAGCCCAGACCCGGTCAAGCTTGGCTCCGAGCAACTAACCTCGAATTTTGCGCGTGAAGACTTTGAGGCTGTCGTTACAGAAGCAAAGCAACGAATTTATGAGGGGGATATTTTTCAGGTGGTGCTCTCCCAACGATTCTCCCTCCCATTCGAGGGCGATCCGTTCAACCTGTACCGTGCCCTTCGCCAAATCAATCCTTCTCCCTATCTTTTTTACCTTGATCTGGATGAGGTATCACTCATTGGCAGTTCCCCCGAGGTTCTTGTGCGTGTTGAAGACAGACGTGCTGAGTTACTCCCCATTGCAGGGACCCGACCCCGTGGCGAGACACCTGAAGAAGATGAACAACTTGCGCAGGATCTTCTCCTGGACGCGAAAGAGCGAGCCGAACATCTGATGCTGGTTGACCTTGGACGAAATGATCTCGGACGAATCAGCAAACTGGGTAGCGTAACCGTTGACCGCTACGCCTACGTTGAACGTTATTCTCACGTCATGCATATCGTAAGTGCGGTTTCAGGGCTTTTGCGTGATGACATGACGACCATAGATGTTCTCCCGGCCTGCTTTCCAGCGGGGACAGTCAGCGGGGCTCCCAAAGTGAAAGCCATGGAAATTATTGATGAGCTTGAACCAACACGGCGGGGAATTTATGCGGGCGCGGTGGGATATATTGATTTTTCTGGAAATATGGATATGTGCATTGCCATCCGAACGATGGTCGTTCAAGAAGATCAAATATTCATTCAGGCTGGTGCAGGCATCGTTGCAGACAGCATTCCTGCACTTGAGTATGAAGAAACCAAAAACAAAGCCCGGGCACTAAGACAAGCTCTACTTACGGCTGCACAAGGACTGCTGTAATTATGCAAGAAGTATCTCCACAAAATGCAACGGTCTGACTGTAAATCGTATGCAAGAAACGCCTCAATCAAAATACCGTGTAGGATGAAACCACCTAAAAAATAAGATCACGGAAAACTTGGTCAGACGACATTCATGATATACATCCAAGTTTACTTGCCTATGGCGCAGCCTTGCTCTTCTGCCTAAGAAATGCTCCGCTGGTAGCTCATGCTAACTGGAGAGATCCTCATGAAATGACCGAGGCAATTGGACAACAACCGGAGCCTGTACAGGATGTGATTGACGCAATCTTGGCGCTCTTTTCCGTGCTGCACGAAATCGACCGCAAAAATTTAGCGCCAGAGGAAGATCTTCCTAATCTTTGTTATGTATGATGGCTTCACTGTTGAAGGTTTCGGAGAACTTACGACCGAGAACCTTATATCTACTGCTCTTTCTGTATATCTCAAACGACATGCGCCCAAATTAGGAAAAGAAATGATCACAAAATTGTACAAGAGTAGATCTGTCACGAACTCAGAACCAGATAAATCACCGATACATTTCGAACATCTGGGAGATGTTCCGCGCCATGTGTCTATCGCAATGGTTGGCGTTGAAAAGGCTCTGCGCAGGTTTGAAGAATGGAAACAAAATGACAGACCCCAATAAAATGATGGCCCAAAATAATTTCTGGTCTAATAATGCCCTAGGCAACTAATTGTCCGAGATAAAAACCCGATTCCATGACTGTCAAGGAGATCAAATCCGCTTTACTTAGGAAAGGCTGGGCAGGAAAAACCGTCAGCCGTAAAGAAACCGCAGAAAGGCTTAATCCACTGATTGAAGCACATGTAAAACTGAAACTTACATATGCCAACCTCCTGCCCCTGCTTGCGTCAGATTCTGAACGACAGGAACTGGCGCTCTTTTTGAAGACGCTTCGACTTGATGTTGGTAAGCTCAAGGAACTTGTATTCAGCTGTGGCGAAACCGCCTTTAACGGTACCTCGCTGGAACCGGAATCATTCAAACTGACCAGCGATGACCCACTTTCAGACTTACGGGAATGTGAGCTTGCACTCCGTGAACAATTGGATGCAGAGCACCCTGTCCAGCATCAAATTCGTACGGAGGCGGTGCTGGTTCGCCTACGCAAAAATAGCGATACCCGACTTTACTTTATCCGAAAGTGTGTCCACCGCGCACTGACAGCCGCGTAAAGTCCCCGATGGTACCGTATCCTTTCACACCAGACAAAATCGTCGTCGTATCTGGAATTCAGTCTTCGGGTGCATTGCATTTGGGGAACTACTTCGGAGCACTGCGACAACATATCTCACTCCACAAAAGATATCCTTCCTATTATTTCATCGTAAATTACCATGCGATGACAACGGTTCGTGACCCTGATGCTCTATGGGCACATACCCTAGACGCAGCGGTCACCTATCTGGCACTCGGTTTTGATCCCACCAGGGGAAATCTTTTCGTGCAGAGTGATGTGCCGCTTCTTAATGAACTGACCTGGATTTTCTTCTGCCTCACCCCCGTCTCACAATTGGAAAAAGCAACCTCGTACAAGGATAAAATTGCTCAGGGGCTTACGGCAAACTGTGGCTTGTTTAATTATCCAATTCTGCAAGCTTCCGATATTCTCATCTACGGAGGAACATTGGTCCCCGTGGGAGCAGATCAGAAGCAACATATTGAAATTGCACGGGATACGGCCCAACGGTTTAACCGTACGTGGTCTCCTGATCAGCCACTGTTTCCGATACCCGACGCGCATATCATGAAAAATGTTGCGATCGTTCCCGGAATTGATGGACGTAAGATGTC
Organism: Rhodothermaceae bacterium; assembly: GCA_009838195.1. Taxonomy (NCBI): domain Bacteria; kingdom Pseudomonadati; phylum Rhodothermota; class Rhodothermia; order Rhodothermales; family Rhodothermaceae; species Rhodothermaceae bacterium. The sequence continues at coordinate 9,393 of VXSC01000010.1, forward strand.
AAAAAGCTACGACAATACAATCGGGATTTTTGAAGAGGGCAAAGCGTTGACTAGCCGAATTAAGCGTATTGTAACCGACTCCACTCCACTCGAAGATCCAAAAGATCCTGATCAGGATAATGTGTTTGCCCTGATTCGGCTGTTCGCATCTGAAGAGCAGCAAGCAGAAATCAGAGAAGCCTATCAGCGTGGAGGATATGGCTACGGACATGCTAAGAGCGTACTGACACGGCTGATCACCGAATATTTCGCACCGGCGCGGGAAAAAAGAAGAGAACTGCTTAAAGATCCCGACTATGTTCGGGATGTACTTCGACAAGGAGGTATCAATGCACGCAAACGGGCAGAAGCGTGTATGGACAAGGTCCGAGAACTTACGGGCCTTATGACTACGTACAGGATTTGATTCTAGTTATCGACAATTACGATTCCTTTACCTATAATCTGGTGCAACTCATTGGCTGTACCACGGGGGAGATTCGTGTTGAGCGTAATGACGTGCTGACCCCCAAAGAAATTGGTGTCATGTCTCCCGATGGGATCGTGATCTCTCCCGGACCAGGTCGTCCGATAGATGCAGGTATTTGCAACGAGGTTGTAGCTGAACTCGGCCCCAAGATCCCAATACTCGGAATTTGTCTCGGGCATCAGGTTATTGGAGAGGTCTACGGAGCAGAAGTGACGTATGCTCCAACTCTGATGCATGGAAAAACCAGTATAGTCTGCCACCATGGGAATCAACTTTTTAAGGGAGTTCCTCCGCAATTTGAAGCGACACGATATCATTCTCTCGTATTGCATCCTAAATCAATTCCGGACTGCCTTGTGGTCACCGCTGCAACCCCTGATGGAGTCGTCATGGGCATAGAGCATGCCATTCATCCCGTCGAGGGGGTGCAATTCCATCCGGAAAGTGTTATGACTCGTGATGGTCCCACGTTAGTGAATAATTGGCTTGCACGTCTTGGACTTCAACCATGACAGAATATTTACAGATCCTCTCGCGAGGGCAATCTCTTTCAGCAGAACAGGCTGCAGATGCAATGCATCAAATCATGCAAGGCAAAGCAGATCCCATTCAGATTGCAGGCTTACTGATGGGCATGCGGGCTCGGGGAGAATCTATTGAAGAGTTGACGGCATTTGTGCGTGTCATGCGAACCTATTTTGTCCCTGTCATATGTGAAGATCCACATGCGATTGATGTATGCGGGACGGGAGGAGATGGCACGCATACATTCAATATCTCTACTGCGGCAGCAATCGTATGCGCCGGTGCAGGCGTGACCGTCGCAAAACATGGCAATCGGAGTGTATCTTCCAAGTCCGGCAGTGCAGATGTGCTCGAAGCATTGGGGGTGAATGTGAATCTCAATGCGGATGGAGTTGCCTCCTGCCTCAAAGAAGTCGGGATCGGGTTTATCTTTGCCCGACACTATCATCCGGCAATGCGTCATGTGATGCCGGTTCGAACAACCCTGCGCTCACGCACCGCCTTCAATATACTGGGACCGCTTTGTAACCCGGCAAACGTGAAACGGCAAGTGATTGGGGCCTTTGATTTGGAGACTGCGCAGGTTATCGCCGCAATCATGCAAGAACTGAGTACTGAACATATCATTACGCTTCATTCTGAAGACGGGCTTGATGAAGCTTCTATCTCCGCTCCCACAGTGCTCATTGAGTACCGCCGTACGGATAAAGAGCTTAGAAAAACTTCTATCAAACCTGAATTCTACGACCTGAAGAGAGCGGATGTCTCCAGTCTCACAGGAGGAGATGCCAAGGAGAATGCTACAATGATTCGCTCGGTCCTTCAGGGAGATCCAGGGCCATGCCGGGATGTCGTGATTCTCAATAGTGCCCTTGGATTATGGGTGTCGGGCCGCTATGCGAGTATGGAGGATTGTGTTGAGGCTGCGCAGGCAAGCATTGATTCAGGAGCAGCTCATGGACGCCTTCAAATGCTCCGTGCAATCGGCAACCGACATGACAATTCTTGATCGTATTGTCACAGATGTTCGGACTCAACTGAGCGCTCGGAAACGACTGATTTCGATGCGTGAACTGGAATCGTCTATTCATGCCGCCCCGCCGGCCAAAGATTTTCAGGCCGCACTGCAAGCTCCCGGACTCTCCATCATAGCGGAGATCAAACAGTGCTCCCCCTCGAAAGGTCTTCTGAGACAATCATTTGACGTACCCTTTCTTGCGCAACAATATTCGAGCGCGGACGCGATCAGTGTCTTGACGGAAGAAGATCATTTTAGTGGATCGCTTTCGCACCTCAGTACGGTAGCCAAGCATACACACCTTCCCGTTTTGCGGAAAGATTTTATCATTGACCCCTATCAATTATATGAATCCAGAGTTGCGGGAGCGGATGCGGTACTTTTGATTGCAGCCATCCTCGACCGATCTCTGCTTCGTGACCTGCTCAGCCTTGCAGTTGAGCTACGTCTGGATTGTCTTGTTGAGATCTATGATCCGGTTGAGTTGGATAAAATTGATTTCACGCAGGTCTCCATCCTTGGTGTCAATAATAGAAACCTGCATACGTTTGAGGTAGATATCGAGCACTCTCTTCGAGTTTTTGGGATGGTGGATACGGATCTTATCAAAGTTTCGGAAAGTGGACTTCAATCGGCAAACGATTTGGCCTACCTGCACCAAAAAGAGGTTGATGCCGTTTTAATCGGCGAAACTTTCATGTGTGCGGATGATCCTGGAACTGCCCTACGATTGCTTCGAGAGGAAACGGATGCTCTGCTCAACTCAACGTAATCTTCTGGGTGAATAGTTGCTCCCACTAAGTCGTAACTCCCCGTAAAATGGGATGTTCTGCTTTTGTTTTTGCAAAATTTGAGACCATTTTTAGCCAAAATTCATGCTATCTCGCCTGTTTTTGTAATGGAATCATGATTGAAGCAGCAGAAATCCGAACAATTCACAGGCTATTACCCTGAAATCTTAATTTCGATAAGCAAAAACGAGTTAGTGGGAATTGCTGCTGGGTGAATTTGTTAGTGGCGTTTCGTCTGGGATTTATATACTTATGTGCGTATTCTGGTCAACTGGGACAGTGAATCCGCTTGAACTGGGACAGTAATCTGTTTGAACTGGGACACCAATCCGGTCGAACTGGGACAGGTAAGATGTGTCAGAGCGATCTTCATGATTGTGCAGTTTCGTTTGCCAATTCTCGTTGTCCTTGCACCTTTCGCATCGACTCTCCCGTCAACTCTATTTTGTGGGCATTGTTGACGATTCGATCCAGGATGGCATCGGCCAAGGTTGGGTCTTCCATGATCTCATACCACTTATCCATCGGATACTGACTGGTCACAATGGTAGATCGTAGGGTGTATCGATCATCCAAGAGTTCCATCAGGTCCCGTTGTTGGATCGGATGAATGGGGTGGAGTCCCCAGTCATCCAGAATCAGTACATCCATGCGAGAGAGCTGTTTCATGACCTTGAGATAGGTACCATCCTCGCGGGCGAGTTGCAATGATTCCAGCAGTCGGGAAAGTCGCGTGTATCGCACGTTGAAATTTTCCAGACAGGCTTTGTGTGCCAGTGCACATGCGACATAACTTTTTCCGACTCCGGTGGGTCCGGTAATGATGACGTTCTGTCGGCGGCGGATCCATTGACAACTGGCCAAGTGGAGCATCACACGCTTGTCCAGACCGCGAGAGGCACTGTAATCCAGATTGGCCATACTTGCCGGGATGCGCAATTGCGCGGTGTGCAGTCGGCGGGCCAGCCGCCGATCTCCACGGACCGCCTCTTCATGGTCCACCATGAGTCCAAGACGATCCAGAAAGGGCATGGCCTCAATGTCGGGCGTGTCGAACTGATCCCGGAGTGCAGCAGCCATTCCACTGAGCCGCATCTGTTCAAGTTTTAAGAGCGTTGGATGAGCTAGCATGACGATGGTGGGTTGGTTGAATAGTACGCAGCTCCGCGAATATTGTCATGGTCAATCGAGAGCTGTGGTGGATGGCGTAATTGGGTGGCCATCTGTTTGACCAGTTGCTTGACGGCCTGGGTGCTCAGTGTATTTCGACTTAGTGCGAGCTCGCAGCCCTTTTCCATCGCTTCATATCCGTACTCACGTCCCAGATTGAGTGTGCCCATACAACGTTGGAACGCCTGTTCTGGAAGATCAAACCACGCAAAGTTTGCCTCAATGAGTGCCTTCGTATGCGGACCAATCGCTTCGGCCCACTTCCGGAACCGCGTGGGAGACCAATCCGCATACTCCCGATGATTCCGCGGCATATGTGCTCGTTTTGTGGAATACTTCCCAGGCAACACGCTCCGCATATGCGAGGCAATTCGACGCTCTCCGTCTAATATCTCTACAGTCTTGGCCCCAATCCGTACTTGGACATCCTTGCCAAGATAGGAGTAGGGAACGCTGTAACGATGATTCTCAATTTGGACATGGTAATCAAATCGGACTTTTCGCTTGTTCACCCACACCACATATTCATAGGGTTCGCGGGGCAAGGGACGCAGTGCCGGTTGATCCAACTCCGCAAACAGTTGCTTCCGAGAGACCTTCGTCTTCTGCATTGGAGCTTCATTCAGCATGTGAACCTGTTCCAGAATCGCTTCATTGAGCTCAGCGAGGCTGAAGAATTCTCGGTTGCGAAGCGTTCCCAGAATCTTTCTCTGGACCATCAAAACACTCGATTCAACAAGCCCCTTATCCTTGGGCCGCCGAGGCCGTGCAGGCAGGACAGCCACCTGGAAAAACTCGGCCAGATCACCGAAAGAAGCGTTCAGGATGGGCGCATCATCTGTGCGGAACTGAACCACAGCAGATTTGAGATTGTCGGGGACAATGATCCGAGGAACACCCCCATAAAATACAAATGACCGCCCCACAGACCCGCAAAAATCAACGGCCTTTTGCGTTTCACTCGCCTCCGCATAGATGTAACCGGACGCACCGAGTGCCGCAACGAATAACTCGACCGCTCGCGTCTGTGCTGTGATCGGGTGCGTGATACAGGGCTTCTTTCCAGAATAGTCCACGTACAATCGCTCTCCAGCCTTCCGCGTCATATGCATCACCGGCTCCGCATGACGGCATCGCCACTTGCGATACAGATCACAAAAGTAACTGTACTGATACCCGTTCGGATTCTGCTCGATATACTCCGTCCAAAGTTGATAGAGGGGCAGAGATCGATGTCGGGCTAATTCCTTGTGGACTTCCATCCAATTGGGCACCGGGCGCTGAGCCGAGCCCGACTCGACGGCGATCGGATACAGGACCTGCTCCAGGTCGGCATCACTCATCCCTTCGGGTAACGGCCAAGTCAACTTCGCAACCTTGGCGCGATCCAGAATCCGCGACACAGAACTGCGACCAATGCCCACGCCACGCGCAATCGCGCGCACGGATAGGTCCGCTGCAAAGTGAAGTTCTAATATACGCTTGATCATCCCCATCTGTATTCGATTTGCTGGCATAGTTCCTCGCAATTTGGTCGATAAATGCGAAGAAGATAAACCCCGTGAATCGGATGAAAATGCCTCGGAAAAGACTCCGTAAAAAGTGTGGATTCTCCAACGCAGCAAGTGTCCCACTTCCAGCGGATTACTGTCCCACTTCCAACGGATTCACTGTCCCAATTCCAGCGGAATACCCATACTTATGCATCAACTTTTCCATTGTACAAATCGTGTCAAAGTATACTCCACGCTTAAAGCCATAATCAATCAAGTATTTGCAGGCAATCATGGTCATCCTGCAATGACCTAGTGTTTAAACATTAAAAATTCGTTTAAAAGAAAAGCTTCGCATACACCTCTTCTAGCTCGCCACGCGGGCCAAACCGGAGTCATTTGTTGATCAATCCCCCGCCAGTGCCAGTCGGCCGGATGTCTGCACCGCCCTCGATGGAGATGCGCCGTATGTGCTCAGGATGGAGCGTTCGCGAACCCAATCCTTCGCCAGCCCACCCAGGCGAATTCCGTACATTTACTTCATCAGTATCATCCGTTTCGTAACGATCCGATTGCCTGTTCTTAGAGTGTATAGATATGTCCCACTGACCAATGGTTGCGCATCAAATGCTATTCTATGGGTTCCTGAAGGCATACGATCGTCCACAAGCAGTTTCATCTTTCTCCCCAATAGATCATAGACTGTCAGCGTAGTATGCTGTTGCGTTTTCAGCGAAAATGAGATGAATGTTGCCGAATTAAAGGGATTCGGGTAATTCTGCTCTAATGATGTCTCGAAACCTTGCCCATTTGTCGTCCTGGAGGTGAGAATATCTCCGTAGAGAGGGGCATCCACCAAGGTATCGCCAGGGCGGCCAGATTCCCAACGTTTCGCTTGCCTCAGCTGCTGAATCACGATGGGAGTTCTGGAAGGAAGGAATTGTTCGCGGACTTGTTTGACGGCCCAACGCCAGTCTTGCGGAGTCCGGGGTGGAGTGCGCTTGAAATCCCCCCAACGTGCCGCTTCGGCCAGGATCATCGAACGGACTTCATTGACTCGGGCATCCCAACGCGCAAACACAGATGAGTCACTTAACGCTCCTTCTCTCGAAAAATGCTGGTGCGCAAGTTCAGCAAACCGTAGTCGATAGTGGCCTGCTCCCATGAGTTGTTGATGAATCCATTGCGGATTGCTGCGCTCAAATTCGTCTCCCACGGAAAAAGGACCCGTACGATCATGAGGCTTTGACTCGGTTCCAGGCCCAGGGAAAAGGGTAAATTCCGCGTCATGCACAAAGAAGACGAATCCCCGATTTCCCTTACGATCCCGCATGCCGATCCAATTATTCGTGACATGGTCTCCAACAATAATAGGACCGTCTGTATTCGCCCTCCAGAAGATAATCAGCATGTACTGAATCAAGTTGTCTGCATCCAGGAGCACGGGATAATCGGAATTGGGGGAGCCGTCTGGATTCAAACCCCGCAGCTTCATATACACGGCATTCCGTTCCTGTTCGTCGACCAGCTGCGCAAGCTGATTCACTTCATCGTACAGAAGAGACCAGGCTTTTTGGTTACCTTCAGAGAACTCTATATGGCCATTATCGTGCTTCACCACATCGAAGTCGTCTTTATCTCCGCCAATATAGAACTCCCCATGCCACTGATCTGCTCTCTCCTGAGTCTGGTACATCCCCCAGTACTGGCCATTCAGGTATAGATGATAGTAGCGGCTTCGGGTATACGGCATCCCCATATCGCGCTGCGTGTCCCGGGAAAACACATCCCGCAGGAAGGTATGGTGAGGCGATCCCTGTAAAGACCAGGAATTACTCTGTGCCGTACGGAGATCAAACTTGTCGAACTCATCTACCCCCTCGTCTCCAAACAGGTCATAGTCAAGATTTTTAGGGCCGTATGCTCCACGGAAATAGAGTCGAAACGAGTGTTTGGGATTTGTGTTTTTACGAGTGGCCCAGCCGCCTCGAATCCGAAGTCCTGCGTTAACTGCAAATCCATTTTTGGCTCCATGTCGGGGGGATTGGTCGATTTCATCAAAAAAATCAGGGGGATAGATCAACTCAATCGAAACCGGACGTTCTGAGTCTCTCCCTTTTTTCTCCGAATTGGAGAACAGTCCCCGCTCCTCGTCAAAAAGAGAATCAAACGGCAATACCAAGGAAAAGGAAGGTGCCGAGGTCAGGGCCGTAATGAGTTGTTTCTGATGGCCCTCAACGATATTCGGATCCATTCCCATGTCCACGGCCCCCCCCCCCAATCGGAAGGCCATCCCGCTGCGGTCAGAGTTTCCGGAGATTGGTTGATGACATCTGAAGGGAAAAGGAAGGTGCGCGTTGTGATGGAAGACGGCGTGGCGCCATCCATAAAGGCAGCGGCGCGGACCACCGTCGTCTGGTTTATGTTGATTGGCCGCGTATTCGTATAAAGTGTCCCATTTTTCGGGGTGGGTGCGGAATGGTCAAGGGTATAGTAAATGAAACTCCCAGGGGGGTTTTCGTGGGATATATCTAACTCAAAAGCTTCCGTAAGGATAGCGCCTAGCGCACTAAATACAGGAGGATTGAGCTCAGTTTGTGCAACACTCGGCAAGGTAAGAAAGAGTGTGGCCGTTACAAGAAGATTTGTCGCCCAACCAACCGGCATGCTCCAGCTAAAACACATTGTTTTAGGATCTGCTTCGAACCAGAACTCCGCTGGCAGAAACATTGCCACAGTTTGATGTTGTCCATTCCTGCTGAACTGAAACATTTTGCTCCGAAAATACCGCCGTAGAACTGACGGTTTGAATCAGCCCGCAAACCGCATCGCGGAAACTGCCTGAAGATCCCCCCGCAATAATCGTGAGAAACCCCGTTTCATTCACCGTTCCTGTGAACGCAGGGATGCTTTCTCCCTCCAGTGAGCCAGTGACCGTAACCTGCTCCCCGCTCTGTCTGACGTTCCACGTCAATTTCACCGATACAACAGCACCTGTCCCCTGCAGGGTTATCAACCCCGCATAAATTCCTTCCACATTGGGTACGCCGGAGTCATTTCCACTATCACAAGAAACCAGAGCAAGGCATACTGGGATCACAACAAAAAATACAGTAAACTTTTTCATCGAAAACTCATCGTGTTTTTCCGCAGAGCAAAGATAAGAATTTGTTCGAAGAATCCCATCTCGTGATTCTTCCTGGGACATAGTTCGATGCGAAGGAGCCGATTGGGCGGCTGGAGTATGGCCGTTCAGCGATGGGCGAGCAAGTAAAAAGTGGGTCACTTTTAAGCCAGTGTTTAGCGAATGGGGGAAGGAAGCGGGGGCGACACCGGCCCTGCGACCGAAACATGCATCCGGTCTAGATCGCTGCCAGGACGTCCCTAAATTGCTGTAAAATCGATCGCAGTTCATCCAGACGGATAAGACCACGCGAAACAACGCGCCGTATGGGCGTCAACCAGAGAATCTGAAAAAACGCGTGTCCGAACCGAAACCAGCTGGATCCGGGCAATTCCAAGCAGATCCCGTTCCTGTAACTCGAATATGAGCGAGTTTAGAAACTCTTTGTGTATCCAGGTAGGGACTAGACGCTCCCAAAGGCGTTCTGTCCCTGTTGTTCGGTGGTTCAGCTCCCCAACAACTGAATCGCAATTTGAATGCATCCAAGAATGAGCGCTCCAAGGTCAATACAATGCCCACTGACCATTTAACAGATTTTGGCTCTTCCCCTTTAAGAGTGGGTACGTTGTTTTTGGAAGCCTACTGGATAGAGGTCCAGTCCACCGAGATAGAAGTAAATCGCATTGGCAAACCGCTCTTTGTTTCGGAATCCTCGTGCGCGAACTTTGACCATCTTGATCCGGCTGTTCATGCGTTCCGCTGGGCCATTACTGACACCGAGAACGATGGCATTTAGGATGCCCCACAAATGATTCTTAATGGTCTTGGCCGCTTTTTTCATGGGAGCAAGCCGGCATCGCATGGCCCAGGATAACCATCGCTTCCAGCCCTTGAGCGCCCAGGTGCGACACAGTGGAGCGCCTTCGAGATGCAAAACGGATCTTCCAGCCCTTGAGCGCCCAGGTGCGACTCTTATAATGCCACAACGTTTGAGAGAATTCCTTGATGGCCCAGGCCCAGGAGGTTTTCAAGGTGCTCTTCTTGAGTTGTTGGAGCTGCTTCTTATGCCACGCAGACATATGCTTCCGATTGGTCAGCCAGACATACTTGGTTCCCGTGAGCGTATCCATTCCTTGTTTCCGTAATTCCCGATTCTCAATCTTCCGAACCTCATCCACGCCGTTGCCAATGTATTTTGCCACATGAAAACGGTCGAACGCAATCTTTTGGGCGGCACCGGGAACCCAGATTCTAGTGCCCTGGATATACGGGCCCCATATATCCATACTCATGCTCTTCAAGGATTCCAACTGCGTGGACGAACAGGTTGCATAATAGGCCCCCAGGCTCTTGGTCGTCCGATCTTCACTCACATGCAGCACCGTACACGTGACCGGATTGGACACCACGGTGATGTAGCTAGTGTCCGTCCGAAAATCCCCCATATTCGGAATTTTGAACGGTCTTGGCCATCAGATGTTGGGCTGAATTCGGGTTCAGGCTTCGCAAGTTTTGGTGAACCGGTGGTTTTGGGAGATCAACTGGGACAACATAGCACGACCATCGCGCTCATTCGGGCCAATTGGACGCACCGATGCCGTGAATCCTATGATCCTATTCCCT